>NZ_JBFOHL010000001.1:450274-473889 GCF_040812275.1 Rhodanobacter geophilus
AACGGGTTCGCCGTTGACCGACGTGCGGCCCATCCATGGGCCGCGACCGCTCCGATCAAGGACACCAGTACACAGCGAGCGGCACGCGATCCTGCTGCACCACCGCGCGCACCGGATGGTTCTTCGCGTCGGCCAATCCCAGCCGCACGTCGGCGAGCAGATCCCGTTTCTTCTCCCCGCTCACCAGCAAATACAGCGCGCGGGTATCCAGCAGCACGGGCAGCGTGAGCGTGATGCGCGGCTCGCCGGCGCCGGGCGCGTGCATCGGCAGCACCTTCGCCGTGCCGTGCGGATCCAGCGCCGCGGCGAGGTGGTCGCCGCCGGGGAAGAACGAGGCGGTGTGGCCGTCCTCGCCCATGCCCAGCACCACCACGTCGAACGGCGCGGGCAGCGCGGCGATGCGCGCCCCGGCCTCGGCCAGGCCCGCTTCCGGCGTGGGTGCGCCGGTGTACAGCGGCACGAAGCGGGCGGCCCGGGCCGCGTCCTGCAGCAGGGTGGTTTCCACCAGTTTCGCGTTGGAACGTTCGTCGGTGTCCGGCACCCAGCGTTCGTCGACCAGGGTGATGGCGACCTTCGCCCAGTCCAGCGCTTCGCGCGACAGCCGCGCGAAGAAATCCTTCGGGGTACTGCCGCCGGAGACCGCGATCACCGCCGTGCCGCGCGCCGCGATCGCCTCGCGCAGCTGCGTGGCGACGCGCTCGGCCAGCGCCACGGCCTGGGCGCCGCAATTCGTGAAGCTGTGCGTCGTCACGTTGGACATGGCGCTTACTCGCTGTCCTCGTGCCAGGTGCGGCCGTCGCGCTCGATCAGCGCCACCGCGGCGCTGGGGCCCCAGCTGCCGGCGGCGTAGGGGCGCGGCGCCTCGTTGCCTTCGGCCCATGCGGCGAGGATGGGATCGGCCCAGCGCCACGCGGCTTCCACCTCGTCGCGGCGCATGAACAGGGTGGGGTTGCCGCGCACCACGTCGAGCAGCAGGCGCTCGTAGGCGTCTGGCTGCGCCACGCCGAACGCCTCGGCGAAGCTCATGTCCAGCGGCACGTGGCGCAGGCGCAGGCCGCCGGGGCCGGGATCCTTGATGGTGAGCCACAGCTTCACGCCTTCGTCCGGCTGCAGCCGCAGCACCAGCCGGTTCTGCGCCAGCGGGCCGGCGCTGGCGCCGAAGATCGAATGCGGCACCGGCTTGAACGCCACCACGATCTCGGACACGCGCTCGGGCAGGCGCTTGCCGGTGCGCAGGTAGAACGGCACGCCGGCCCAGCGCCAGTTCTCGATCTCGGCCTTCAGCGCCACGAAGGTCTCGGTGTCCGACTTCGCGCCGTTCAGCTCGTCCGGGTAGCCCGGCACCGACTGGCCCTCCGCCACGCCGGCGCGGTACTGGCCGCGCACGGTGAGCTGGCCGGCGTTGCTGTCGTCGATGCGCTTGAGCGAGCGCAGCACCTTGAGCTTCTCGTCGCGCACCGCGTCGGGCGTCAGCGAGGCGGGCGGCTCCATCGCCACCATGCACAGGAGCTGCAACAGGTGGTTCTGCACCATGTCGCGCAGCGCGCCGGCACGGTCGTAGTAGCCGGCGCGGCGGCCCAGGCCCAGCGTCTCGGCCACGGTGATCTGCACGTGGTCGATGTGGCTGGCGTTCCACAGCGGCTCGAACAGCGCGTTGCCGAAGCGCAGCGCCAGCAGGTTCTGCACCGTTTCCTTGCCGAGGTAATGGTCGATGCGATAGGTCTGCGATTCGGCGAACACCTTGCCCACCGCGTCGTTGATGCGGTTCGCGCTGGCGAGGTCGCGGCCGATCGGCTTCTCCAGCACCACGCGCGAGTGCTCGCCGTTCAGGCCGCACTCGCCGAGCCGGCGGCAGATGTCCTCGAACAGTTCGGGCGAGGTGGAGAGGTAGAACACGCGGACGTGCCCGGGCTGTTCGCCGATCAGCGCGGCGAACGCGTCCCAGCCCTCGTCCTTGCGCGCGTCCAGCGGGCGGTAGAACACCTGCTGCAGGAAGGCATCGAGCTTGCCGGGATCGGCGCCGTTGCCGGCCAGCGAATCGCGCAGCTGGGCGCGGTAGCCGGCGTCGTCCAGCGGCTCGCGGGCCACGCCGACGATGCGGCTGCCGGCCGGGATCTGGCCGTCGGCGTAGCGGTGGAACAGCGCGGGCAGCAGCTTGCGCAGGGCGAGATCGCCGGTGCCGCCGAAGATCACCAGGTCGAAGGTGTCGACCTTCTGGAAAGTAGCCGTCACGCAAGCACCTCGGTACGGGGGAAGAGGGCGGGCCGTGGGGGTTTCAGCCCGAGCCGTGACGATAGTACCAGTGGAATACCAGGGCAAGCACTGCCTTGCATACGAATTCATGGAGGCCGCAAATGCCGCCACGAGACCCGGTTTTCGCCCATGCCGGGAAAATGGATGGCCAGACGACTTGCGGCCAATGGTTTGCTATTGGTATCTTCTCCGGATGGAAACCGCCCTGGCCCGTGAATACCGCCGCATCTGCCGTGACCCGGCCAGCCACCAGCCGCTGGCCTACCTGCGGCTGCGCAGCGCGATCCGCAACGTGGTCGAGCACCGTGCCATCGAGCCGGGCCAGGCGCTGCCCAGCGAGCGTGACCTGTCGCAGGCGCTCAAGCTCTCGCGCGTCACCGTGCGCAAGGCCATCGCCGGCCTGGTCGAGGAGGGCCTGCTGACCCAGCGCCACGGCGCGGGCACCTTCATCGCCGAGCGCATCGTCAAGCCGATGTCGCGGCTGTCCAGCTTCACCGAGGACCTGCGCGACCGCGGCCTGCACCCGCGCTCGGAATTCTTCGAGCGCAGCGTGGGCGAGGTGACGCCGGAGGAGGCGATGGCGATGAACCTGTCGCCCGGCTCGCTGGTGGCGCGGCTGCACCGCGTGCGCTACGGCCAGGACGAACCGCTGGCGATCGAGCGCAGCGTGGTGCCAGCCAGCGTGCTGCCCGACCCGACGCTGGTGCGCGACTCGCTGTACGAGGTGCTGGAATCGCTGGGCTGCCGCCCGAAGCGCGCGCTGCAGCGCCTGCGCGCGGTGTCGCTGGGCGCGCAGCACGCGCGCCTGCTGCACGTGGCCGCGGGCAGTGCCGGGCTCAACATCGAGCGGCGCAGCTTCCTCGACGATGGCCGCGTGGTCGAGTTCACCTGCTCCTGGTACCGCGGCGACATCTACGACTTCGTGGCCGAGCTGCACGCCGACTGATCCCCCGTCGCGCACCGCGCGATGCCCCCATACACGAGAAGCCCATGCACGCCAGCGACACCCTGATGTTCCGCGAAGCGCACGAATCCGCCGACGTGGTGGCACGCCAGTTCGCCGCCAACGAGCGCGTGGTGGGCGAGCTCGCCGCCGCGCTGCGCGCGCAGCCGCCGCGCTTCATCGTCACCTGCGCGCGCGGCAGCTCCGACCACGCCGCCGCCTACGCGAAATACGTGTTCGAGACCCAGCTCGGCATCGTCACCGCCTCGGCCTCGCCCTCGGTGACCTCGGTATACGCCGCGCCGCAGCAGTGGGAAGGCGCGCTGTTCATCGCGATCTCGCAGTCGGGCAAGAGCCCCGACCTGGTGCGCAACGCGCAGGCCGCGAAGACCGCCGGCGCGCGCGTGGTGGCGATGGTCAACGTGGAGGATTCGCCGCTGGCGGAGCTCGCCGACACGGTGATCCCGCTGCACGCCGGCCCCGAGCGCAGCGTGGCCGCCACCAAGAGCTACCTCGCCGCGCTGGCCGCGATCCTGCACCTGTGCGCGCGCTGGCACGGCGACGCGAAGCTGCTCGCCGCGCTGGAGGCGCTGCCCGGTGCGCTGCGCGCGGGCTGGCACGCGGACTGGTCGGCGCTGGTCGACGGCCTCGCCGACGCGCACAACCTGTTCGTGGTGGGCCGCGGCTTCGGCTTCGCTGCCGCGCTGGAGGCGGCGCTGAAATTCAAGGAAACCTGCGGTCTGCACGCGGAGGCGTTCAGCGCGGCCGAGGTGAAGCACGGCCCGATGGCCCTGGTCGGCCCGGATTTCCCGGTGCTGTGCTTCGCCCAGGACGACGATACGCTGGAGAGCACGCTGGCGGTGGCGCGCGAGTTCCGTGGCCGCGGCGCGAACGTGCTGGTGGCCGCGCCCGGCCGGACCGGCGACGGTTTCCTGCCGCTGGCCGCCGGCCTGCCCGCCTTGTGCACGCCGCTGCTGACCATCCAGAGCTTCTACCGCGCCACCAGCGCGCTGGCGCTGCGCCGCGGTTTCAATCCCGACGTGCCGCCGCATCTCAACAAGGTCACCGAGACCGTGTGACCCGCTTTTCTCCTCCCCCTGCTTGCAGGGGGAGGTCGGGAGGGTGGCTTTTGCGACAAGAGCGACCCCACCCCAGCCCTCCCCTGCAGGCAGGGGAGGGAGCACTCCTCCATCGAGATGTCCGCCATGACCACCGCCCTCACCCACGCCCGCGTCCTCACCGCCCACGGCTGGCGCGGCGATCTCGCCGTGCTGGTCGAAGGCGAGCGCATCGCAGCGCTGCTGCCGAACGATCACCCGCAAGTGCGCGCCGCGCAGGCACAGGATCTGGCCGGCGCGCTGCTGGTGCCGGGCTTCATCGACGTGCAGGTGAACGGCGGCGGCGGCGCGCTGTTCAATGCCGCGCCCACGGCGGAAACGATACGCACGATAGGCGCGGCGCACCGCAGGTTCGGCACCACCGGCTTCCTGCCCACCCTGATCAGCGACAGCACCGACGTGATGCGCGCCGCGCTGGCCGCCGTGGATGCCGCCTTCGACGAAGGCGTGCCCGGCCTGCTCGGCGTGCACCTGGAAGGCCCGTGGCTGGCGCCCGCGCGCAAGGGCGTGCACGATCCCCGGTGGTTCCACGTGCCCGGCGAGGACGAGCTCGCCATGATCTGCGCGCCGCATCGCGGCGTGCGCCTGGTGACCCTGGCGCCCGATCAGGTGCCGCACGAGATCATCGCGCGGCTCGCCGCGGCCGGCGTGCTGGTCAACGCGGGCCACACCGCCGCCGACCACGCCACCATCCGCGCCGCGCTGGCCGCCGGTGTGCGCGGCTTTACCCACCTGTTCAATGCGATGACGCCGCTGGGCAGCCGCGAACCCGGCGTGGTGGGTGCGGCGCTGGACGATCCCGGCAGCTGGTGCGGCATCATCGTCGACGGCCACCACGTGCACCCCGCCGCCCTGCGCAACGCGGTCGCCGCCAAGCCGCGCGGCAAGACGCTGCTGGTCACCGACGCGATGCCGCCGGTGGGCGCGGATTCTCCCGAGTACTTGCTCAACGGCGAAATCATCGTGGCGAAGGACGGCATCTGCCAGACCGCGAACGGCGTGCTCGCCGGTTCCGCGCTGGACATGGCCACCGCCGTGCGCAACAGCGTCGACATGCTCGGCCTGCCGCTGGACGAGGCGGTGCGCATGGCGAGCACCTATCCCGCCGATTTCCTCGGCCTCGGCGCCAGCCACGGCCGCATCGCGGTCGGGTATCGCGCCGACCTCGTCGCGATGGATGCCGGCTGCCGCGTGCGGCAGAGCTGGATAGGCGGCGCCGCCGCCTTGTAGGAGAGGCTCTCGCCGCGATGGCTTGCGATGCATCCATCCGCAAGCATCGCGGCCGAAGCCGCTCCCGGGCTGTCCCCGCCATGCGGTTCCAGGGTTCCCGCGTGCGCATTGCCGCTGATGGCCATCCGCCGCTAGACTTGGGCGGTTCAGGTGTCCCGATGGCATGTCGCCGTAGGGATGAAACGGGAAGCCGGTGCGTGGTGTTCCACACTGCAAGGCCGGCGCTGCCCCCGCAACGGTAAGCGAGTACACGCGCGGCCATCCGCCACTGTGTCGAGGACACGGGAAGGCGCCACGCGGGACGATCCGGACATCGTCCGCTCGCGAGCCCGGAGACCGGCCCGGACATGACTGCTGGCTCGCGGTGGGCGAGGCCGGACAGACGCGTCCGGCTGCTGCCGTACCTGCCTGCTCCCGCCTTCCCGTTTCCGTACGCCGGTCCGTTGGACACGATGCGCCGTGCGGGTGTGCGGCCAAGGAACGAGACGTGAAGAAGACCCTGCTGGCCGCGGCGCTGCTGTGCTGCCTGACCTCCGCCTACGCTGCCGACCAGAACGACGCCAGCGCACTGGAACCGGTGATCGTCACCGCCACCCGCACACCGATCACCGCCGACGATGCACTGTCCTCGGTCACCGTGATCACCCGCGCCGACATCGAGCGGCTGCAGCCGGCGTCGGTGCTGGACCTGCTCACCGGCCTGCCCGGCGTGAACGTCACCCAGAGCGGCGGCATCGGCCAGTTGAGCACGCTGTTCCTGCGCGGCACCAACTCCACGCACACGCTGGTGCTGATCGACGGAGTGCGCATCGGCTCGGTCACAGCCGGCTTCGCCTCGCTGGAACAGCTCCCGGTGGAGCAGATCGAACGCATCGAGATCGTGCGCGGTCCGCGCTCCAGCCTGTACGGCGCCGACGCGATCGGCGGCGTGATCCAGATCTTCACCCGCCACGGCCAGTCCGATGGCGGCATCGCGCCGTCGCTGAGCATGACCGCGGGCAGCCACGGCCTGTTCGGCAGCCAGGCCGGCCTGTCCGGCGGCGACCGCCACGCCTGGTACAACCTCAGCCTGGGCGGCGAATACACCAGCGGCTTTCCCGGCTGCAGGATGGGCGCGGCCGAGGCGATGGCCGGCTGCTTCGTGGACGATGCGCGCGACGACGCCTACCGCAACTGGAACGGCGCGGCCAATGCCGGCTATCGCTGGGACAACGGCACCGAGCTGGCCTTCACCTGGCTGCGCAGCAAGAACGACGTCGAATACGCCGGCAGCCCGTACGGCGGCAACGACGCCGTCAACGAGCAGCGCGTGGCCGGCGTGCGGCTGAGCTTCTCGCCGCTGGAGGCGTGGAAGGTCACGCTGAACGCGGGCCAGGGCAAGGATCTCGCCACCACCTACTACCAGGGCACGTACTACGGCACGTACTACCCGCTGGCGCAGACCGGTTACATCAACTCGCGCCGCAACCAGTTCTCGTGGCAGAACGACATCGCGCTCGCTTCGAACCAGCTGCTGACGGTGGGTGCGGACTGGCAGCAGGAACACGTCGACAGCAGCACCGGCTACCTCGCCGACAACCGTGACGACACCGGCACCTACGCGCAGTACCAGGGCACGTTCGGCCGCAACGAAGTGCAGCTCTCCGTGCGCCACGACCACAACCAGCAGTACGGCGGCCACGACACCGGCGCGGCGGCCTGGGGCTACCACTTCGACCATGGCCTGCGCGTATACGCCAGCTACGGCACGGCCTTCCACGCGCCGACCTTCAACGACCTGTACTACCCGCCGTACTTCGGCATCCCTTCGGCCAACCCCGGCCTGAAGCCGGAGAAGTCGCGCAGCGCCGAGCTGGGCGTGGCCCAGCAGCTCGGCCTCTGGAACTGGGGCCTGAGCGCCTACCAGACCCGGATCGACGACCTGATCCTGCTCGACCCCAGCCGGAACTACGTGCCGTTCAACGTCAGCAAGGCGCGCATCCGCGGCCTGGAAGGCCAGCTTGGCGCGAACCTCGACGGCTGGCAGGTGCAGGCCTACCTCACGCTGCAGCAGCCGAAGGACATCGGCAACGCCATCGCCGACGCCAACAGCGGCAACCTGCTGCCGCGCCGTCCCGAGCGCATGGCGCGCATCGACATCGACCGCCGCTTCGGCGCATTCGGCATCGGCACCACGTGGTACACCGCGGGCAAGAGCTACGACGATGCCGCCAACACGCACCGCCTCGGCGGCTACGGCACGCTGGCGCTGCGCGCGAGCTGGCACTTCGCGCCGGACTGGCAGGTCGAGGCCAGGCTGGCCAATGCGTTCGACCGCGAGTACGAGACCGTGTACTACTACAACCAGCCCGGCCGCACCTGGTACCTGACCCTGCGTTACAGCCCCGCGGCGCACTGAACCTCGACAGGCCACGGAAGGCCTGCCGCGCGGCGACTCTTCGCGGCCCGGTCTCTTGCATGCAGCGCCCCTGCCTTTTGGCAGGGGCGCCTTCAGGCACATCCCTCGCGGCGTGCGACCGGGCATAAAGAGCGCATGATCGGGAATCCGCTCGTGCCGTCGCCGGTCGCGCGTGTTCTCCCATTATGCTTGCGCGCCACGGAGGACACGTGAACATCTTCGCTCCCATGATCCGCCGGCCGGTCGGCACCTCGTTGCTGGCGATCGGCCTGGCCATCGCCGGCTTCTGCGCCTACCTGCTGCTGGGCGTGGCGGCGTTCCCGTCGATCGAGTTCCCGTTCATGGCGGTGTCCGCGCAGTTGCCGGGCGCCAGCGCGCAGACCATGGCGAACACCGTGGTGGCGCCGCTGGAGCGGCATCTCGGCCGCATTCCCGGCGTGGCGCACATATCCTCCACGGCCACCGAAAGCGGGGCGCAGATCTTTCTGCAGCTGGATTTCGGCCGCAAGCCGGACCAGATGGCGCGCGACGTGCAAGCGGCGATCAATGCCGCGTTGCCCGACCTGCCGCAACTGCCCAGCCCGCCGACCTATTTCAAGGCCGACAGCTCGCAGATCCCGATCCTGCTGGTGTCGCTGACCTCGACCAGCCTGCCACCGGACAAGCTCTACGACCTCACCGACACGCTGCTGAAGCCGGCCGTGGCGCAGATTCCCGGCGTTGCCCTGGTGCAGGTGGGCGGTGGCGCGCCGCATGCGGTGCGGGTGGCGCTGAACACCGCCGCGCTGGCGCATGCCGGCATCACCGCGAACGACGTGGCGAACGCGCTGCGCGCGGCCAACGTCACTTCGCCGCAAGGCGCGCTCGGCGACGGCACCACCCAGATGACGGTGAGTGCCAACGATGCGCTGCACACGGCGCAGGACTTCGCCCAGTTGGTGGTCGCCAGCCGCAAGGGCGTACCCGTGCGCCTGTCCGACGTGGCCACGATCACCAGCGGGCAGCAGGACAACTACGCCGCAGCCTGGTTCAACGAGCATCGCGCAGTGGTGCTGCGGATCACCAAGCGCCCGGAGGCGAACGCGGTGGCCACCGTGCAGGCGATCCGCGCACGGTTGCCCGAACTGCGCAACCTGTTGCCCGCCGACGTGAAGATCACCCCGATCTTCGACCTCACGCCTACCACGATGTCGGCGCTGCACGAGGTGGAAGTGGCGCTGCTGATGAGCGTGGTGATGGTGGCGCTGGTCATGCTGGTGTTCCTGCGCCGCAAGCGGCCCACGGTGATCGCGATGTTCAGCGTGCCGCTGTCGCTGGCCGGTGCGTTCGTGCTGATGTGGGTGCTCGGCTTCACGCTCAACATCTTCTCGCTGGTGGCGCTGGTGCTGTGCGTGGGCTTCGTGGTGGACGACGCGATCGTGGTGATCGAGAACATCGTGCGCCACATGGAGAAGGGCATGCCGGCGCTGGAGGCCGCGCTCACCGGCGTGCGCGAGATCGGTTTCACGGTGATCTCGATCACGCTGTCGCTGATCGCGGTGTTCGGGCCGATGGTGTTCGGCAACAACGTGTTCACCCTGCTGATGCGCGAGTTCTCGGTGACCCTGATCGCCACAATCGTGATCTCGGCGCTGGTCTCGCTCACGCTCACCCCGGCGCTGTGCGGCAGCTGGCTGGCCGGCGACGACGTGCATGCCGTGCGCCGCCCGGGCCGGCTGGAGCGCTGGGCCGAGCGTTTCGACGAGGGCTGCCTGCGCCTGTACGAGCGCGGGCTGGACTGGGCGATGCACCACCGCCGGCTGATGCGCTGGCAGCCGCCGATCCTGCTGGTGCTTACCATCCTGCTGGCGGTGCTGGTAGGCATGACCGCCGGCGGCGGCATCATGCCGAAGGAGGACACCGGCCTGATCAACGCGAACATCACGGCCGACGCGAACATCTCGCCCACCCTGATGATGAAGCGCACGCAGGAGATCGTGGCGCAGATCCATGCCGACCCGGCGGTGCTGGACATCACCGCGTCGGTCGGCGGCAATCCGGGATCGACCGCCAACCGGGCGAACCTGTTCATCGACCTGAAGCCGCTGGGCGACCGGCCCGGCGAGCGCCGCGATTCCGCCCAGCAGGTGGTGGATCGCCTGTCTGCGAAGTTCAAGAACGTGCCCGACCTGGCGGTGACGCTTACCGCGCAACAGTTCATCAACATGGGTGGTGGTGGCAGCAGCGGCGTGGGCCGCTACTCGTTCCAGCTCACCAGCATCAGTGGCACGCCGCTGCAGCAGCCCACGCTGGAGCTGGAGCGCGTGATGCGCGGCATGAAGCAGTTCCGCGACGTCACCTCGAGCTTTGACAGCATCGGCAAGCAGCAGATGCTGGAGGTGGATCGCAATGCCGCCGCGCGGCTGCAGCTGGGCATGGGCCAGATCGACGACGCGTTGTACGACGCCTTCGGCCAGAACCAGATCTCGACGATCTACTCGGACATCAACCAGTACCGCGTGGTGCTCACCTCAGACAAGGCCGACACGCTGAGCCCGGACGCGCTGCTCAACACCTACGTGCGCAACAGCGCGGGCACGATGATTCCGCTGTCCGCGGTGGCGCGCATCCAGCCGCATGTCGCGCCGGTGAGTGTGGAGCACTACGACCTGACCGAATCGGCGATGATCAACTACAACCTGGCCGAGGGCGTGACCCAGGCGGACGGCCTGAAGCTGGTGGACCAGGCGATCTTCGCCGCGCACCTGCCGGACGGCGTGCAGAAGAAGTACACCGGCGAGAACGAGAACCTGCTCGATGCACTCACCAACTCGCTGCTGCTGCTGCTGGCGGTGATCGGCGCGATGTACGTGGTGCTGGGCATCCTGTACGAAAGCCTGATCCATCCGCTGACCATCCTCTCCACGCTGCCGGCGGCGGGCATGGGCGCGTTCCTCGCCATGCTGCTCACCCATACCCAGCTCACCGTGATGTCGGTGATCGCGGTGCTGATGCTGATCGGCATCGTGAAGAAGAACGCGATCCTGATGGTGGATTTCGCCCTGGTCGCGGAGCGCGAGCGCGGCATGGCGCCGCCGGCGGCGATCCGCGAGGCGGCGCTGGTGCGCTTCCGCCCGATCACCATGACCACCCTGGTGGCGATGGGCGCGGCGCTGCCGCTGGCGGTAGGTTTCGGCGCCGGCTCGGAGATGCGCCAGCCGCTGGGCATCGCGATCCTCGGCGGCCTGTTCGTGTCGCAGCTGCTGACCCTGCTCAGCACGCCGGCGATCTACCTGTGGCAGCACGACCGCCGCGAGCGCAAGGCGAAGCGCCGCGCGCTGCGCGAGGAGATCCGCCGCCAGCGCGAGCTGGCAAAGCAGGTGCCGGCGCTTCCGAAGTAGCGCCGCGCTGGCCGCGGGAGGGCGCGTGCGCGCCCGCGGCCGGCAGCCTCCCGTTCGCGCCGGTGTTGCGCAAGGCCTGGACGAAGACCGGGAGGCCGGTGGTGGGCGCGCCCCGAAGCCCCCGGCTTCAGCCGGGGTTTCCCGCGGGCCTGCACGGGGCGGCACCGCATCGTCGACGCATGCAGGACAGTGTTTCCGCCGGCGCGAACACTGGCCGACGACGCTTCATTTACAATACCGGGCGGTATAGTTCATGAATAACGTCCCCTCCCCCACAAGCATTCGTCATGATCAACTTCCCCCGTTTCCTCCCTTCCGTCGCGGCGGTCGCGCTCGCGTTCGCTGCCCTGCCTGCCGCCGCCGCCCAGTTCGAACTGCAGGCCGGCCGCAGCTACATGGACAGCCATGCCGCCAACGCCGTGTTCGCCGAGGGCGTGCTCGCCGAACACCCGCTGGGCGACAGCGGCCTGCACTGGGCACCCGACCTGTCGCTGGGCTGGATCGATGGCCGCGACATCGATCGCTACCGCCATGCCCGCTACGGCACCCGCGAGGCGATCTGGCTGGCGGCCGGCGGCGTGCGCCTGCGCGCGGGCGAGCCGGGTGACTGGTACCACCATTTCTTCTACAGCTTCCAGGTCGCGCTGCACAGCGGCCGCACCCAGGCGTTGAGCAGCCCGTACGAGTTCGTCAACAGCGTGGGCTGGCAGTGGCACCACCTCAGCTTCGAGCTGCGGCACATCTCCAACGGCAGCCTGCACGAACCGAACCGCGGCGAGACGATGGCGCTGGTGGGCGCGGGTTTCGAGCTGTAGGCAGGCGCCGTCCCCACACGACAACGGCCCCGTTCGGGGCCGTTGTCGTGTGGGGTGCCCGTGCGTCAGTGGCCGCCGCCGGCGGCCGGCCCCGCCTTCGGCGTGAACGGCGGCCTGGCCAGCCAGATCACCACGATCAGGCTCAGGAAGATCCAGCCCAGTGCGTGCAGGACCTCGTTGAACCCCATCTGGAAACCCTGCTGGGTAATCATGCCGTTGAGCGCCGCGGCGCCGCGCTGCGGGTTGCCGTGGCTGAGCTGCTGCAGCGCCGCCTGCGCGGTGGGGTTGTACGGGTTGATGTGCTCGGTCAGCTGCTCGTGGTGGGTCACCGCGCGGCGCGTCCACATCAGCGTGGTGATCGAGGCGGCGAAGCTGCCACCCAGCGTGCGCAGGAAGGTGGCCAGGCCCGAGCCCGCGGCGATCTCGTTCGTCTGCAGGTCGGACAGCAGGATGGTCAGCGTGGGCATGAAGAACAGTGCCACGCCCAGGCCCTGCCACAGCTGCACCATCGCCACGTGGTAGAAGTCCACCTGCACGTAGAAGTCGGCGCGCATGAAGCAGGTGCCGGCCATCACCACGAAGGACGCCGCGGCCAGCAGGCGCAGGTCCATGCGCGTGGCGTACTTGCCCACGAAGAAGGTCAGCAGCACCGGGATCACGCCCAGCGGCGCGGTGGCGAAGCCGGCCCAGGTGGAGGTGTAGCCCAGGGTCTGCTGCAGCCACAGCGGCACCAGCAGGGAGATCGAGAAGAACGCGGCGTAGGCCAGCACCAGCGCCAGCGTGCCGGCACTGAAGTTGCGGTGGCGGAACAGCTTGAGGTCGACGATCGGATCCTTGTCGGTGAGTTCCCAGATCAGGAACACCGCCAGCGCGATCGCCGAGACGACGCTGGTGATCACGATGAACTGCGAATTGAACCAGTCCTCGTCGTTGCCCTTGTCCAGCACCACCTGCAGCGCACCCACGCCGATGATCAGCGTGACCAGGCCAACGTAGTCGATCCGCGGCCGCTCGAGCTTCTCCACCTTCGCGCGCAGCTGGTTCGCCACCACCACGCTGGCGAAGATGCCGATCGGCACGTTGATGAAGAAGATCCACGGCCAGGAATAGCTGTCGGTGATCCAGCCGCCCAGGATCGGGCCGGCGATCGGCGCCACCACCGTCACCATCGACAGCAGCGCCAGCGCCATGCCGCGTTTCTCGTTCGGGTAGGTGCCGATCAGCAGGCTCTGCGTGATCGGGTACATCGGCCCGGCCACCGCGCCCTGCAGCGCGCGGAACAGCAGCAGCATGCCCATGCTCTGCGACACGCCGCACATGAACGAGGTGAACGAGAACAGCAGGGTGCACCACACGAACAGCTTCACCTCGCCGAAGCGGCGGGTGAGGAAGCCGGTGAGCGGCAGCGAGATCGCCATGCTCACCGCGAACGAGGTGATCACCCAGGTGCTCTGGTCGTTGCTCACGCCGAGATTGCCGGCGATGGTCGGCAGCGACACGTTCGCGATGGTCGTGTCCAGCACCTGCATGAAGGTGGCCAGCGACAACCCGATCGTGGTGACGGCGAGATTCGGTGGACGGAAATGGCTGCTCATGGGGCTTGGTCGATGCGAGGGAGTGGCTCCTCCCCCTGTTCGCAGGGGGAGGCTGGGAGGGGGTGCCCTGGTGCTGCGACGAAGAGCGACCCCACCCCGACCCTCCCCTGCACGCAGGGGAGGGAGTTGCATGTCACTTTGAACTGCCCGCCATGTTGGCGTGGATGATCTGCGCGATCAGCGCGTCGGCCTTCGCCGCCTGCTGCTCGTACACGTCGGTGCTGAAGGCGGGCTGCGCCGGTGGCTGCTGCGCCAGCATCGGGCCGTTCTGGTCGTGCAGGTTCACTTCCACGGCGAGCGACATGCCGATGCGCAGCGGGTGCTGGTCGAGCTGCCTCGGATCCGTGAACACCACGCGCGCCGGGATGCGCTGCACGATCTTGATCCAGTTGCCGGTGGCGTTCTGCGCCGGCAGCAGCGAGAACGCGCTGCCGGTGCCGATGCCCAGGCTCTGCACCTTGCCCTGGTACTTCACCGCACTGCCGTAGACGTCGGACACTATCGTCACCGGCTGGCCGATGCGCATGTGGGTGAGCTGGGTTTCCTTGAAGTTCGCGTCGATCCACACCTCGTGCAGCGGCACCACCGCCATCAGCGGCGCGCCCGGCGCCACGCGCTGGCCCAGCTGCACCGAGCGCATCGCCACATAGCCGGTCACCGGCGCCACCAGGGTGGTGCGCTCGTCGTCGAGGTAGGCGGCGCGGAACTGCGCGGCGGCGGCCTGCACGTCGGGGTGCGAGGCGACCACGGTGTCGTCCACCAGCACCTTGCTGGTCTGGTACTGCTGCTGCGCGGTGACCAGCGCGCTCTGCGCGGCGGTCAGCTCGTCGCGGACATGCGACAGCTCCTCGGCCGAGATCGCGCCGGACCTGGCCAGGCCCACGCGGCGGTCGTAGTCCGCCTTGGCCTTGGCCACCGCGGTCTCGCGCGCCGCCACGATCGCCTGCTGGCCGTTGACGCTGGAGTACAGGCCGCGCACCTTGCGCACGGTGGCGGCGAGGTTCGCCTTCGCCTCGGCCAGCGCCACGTCGGCGTTGGAGCGATCGAGCTTCACCAGCACGTCGCCCTGCTTCACCAGGTCGCCGTCGTCGGCGCCGATGGTGACCACGGTGCCGGGGATCTGCGGGGTGAGCTGCACCACGTTGCCGCCCACGTAGGCGTCGTCGGTGCTTTCATACCAGCGGCCGTCGAGGAAGTACCACAGCGCCCAGGCGATGCCGGCGATCACGATGACCGCCAGCAGGATGCGCAACAGGAAACCGCGCCGCTTGTTCTGCGGCGGTTGGGCGGCCGCCGTGGTGGCCGCTGGGGAGATCTGGCTGGACATGGGTCTGCCTCAGGAATGGTGTGCGGATGCGGGGGAAACGGATGCGGCCGGCGCCGGCGGTTGCTGGTCGGCGGTTGGGCGGTAGCCACCGCCCAGGGCCTGGATCAGCTGCACGGACTGGTCCGATTGCTGGGCCTGCAGCGCGGCCATGCGCTGTTCGGCCACCAGCAGTTGCTGGCGCACGCTGAGCGTTTCCAGATAACTGCCCACGCCGGCCTTGTAGCGCTGCTCGGCGAGTTGCTCGGCGTCCTGCGCGGCGGTCAGCGCGCGTTGCTGCGCTTCGGCCTGCTGCTGCAGCGACTGCAGGGCATCGACGTCGTCGGCGACGTCGTTGACGGCGCGCACCAGGGTCTGGTTGTACTGCGCCACCACGAGGTCGTATTGCGCGTCCTTGCCGGAGAGGTCCGCGCGACGGCGGCCGCCGTCGAAGACCGGCAGGCTCACCGCCGGCGCCACGTCGTAGAAACGCGCCGGCAACTGGAACAGGCTGGCCTCGCCCATCGAGATCAGGCCGACCATCGCGCCCAGGTTGAGGTTGGGCAGGAACTGGGTCTTGGCAGCCTTGATGTCCTTGCCGGCGGCTTCCACGCGCCAGCGCGCGGCGACCAGATCGGCACGGTGGCCCAGCAGATCCACCGGCAGGTTGGCCGGCACGGCGAGCGTGGCCGGCGACAGCAGGCGAGGACGGCCGATCTCGCGGCCGCGGTCGGGCCCCTTGCCCAGCAGCACCGACAGCGCCGACTGCGCGGCATCGATCGCACGGCCAGCCACCGCCAGCTGCTCCTGTGCGCTCGCCACTTCGGCATCGCCCTGCTTCAGCTGCATCTGGTTGTCGATGCCGGCGGCCACGCGCTGCGCGGTGAGCTTGCGCGCGGCGTCGGCGCGCTGCAACTCGGCCTTGGCCAGGTCCTGCTCGGTGTAGGCATAGCCCAGTTGCACGTAGGCGCGGGCCACGTTGGCGGAGAGTTCCACGCGTGCGGCGCGGGCCTCGACCTCGGCGGCGCGGGCCTGGCCCACCGCCGCCTCCCAGGCGGCGCGCTTGCCGCCCCACAGGTCGATGTCCCAGTTGAAACTGCCGTAGACGTAGCGGGCCGGCGTCATGTGGCCGTTGCCCAGCCCCGGCAGGGTGGTGGGGATGCGCGCGTCGGCCACGCTGCCGCCCACGTTGAAGGTCGGCTGCCGCGCGGCGTCGGTCGCGCCCGCCACCGCCTGTGCCTGATGCGCACGGGCATCGGCGATGGCGAGTGTCGGGTTGTCGGCCAGCGCCTCGCCGATCAGCATGTCGAGCTGGGGATCGCCGAGGCCGGTCCACCAGTCGGCGGACGGCCAGGCCGCGCCGGCCGGCACGTCCGCCAGGCTGTGCGCGGTCTTCAGCGAGGTCGGGGCTATCGGCTTGCCGTCCGGATGCAGGCCGCCGCTGCTGGCGCAGCCGGCCAGTGCGAAGGTCAGTCCGACCGCTGCCGCAAGGAGATGCAGGCGCATGAGCTTTCGGTCTCGAAGCAGGAGTGGGTGGAGATCAGTCTTTGTTGCGGAGCGCATGCAGCACGCGTTCCAGGTAGTCGTGCAGGTGCCTGCGCTCGCTGGCATTCAGCGAACGCTGGGCCGCCTTGAGCACGCGCCCGTTGCAGTCGGTGAGCTGCTGCCACAGCGCATTGCCCTCGGCGGTGAGTTCGATGCGCAGCGCGCGCCGGTCCTGCTCGTGCGGGCAGCGGCGCAGGTAGCCGCGGCTCTCGAGCTGGTCCAGCTGGCGCGTCATCGCGCCACCGTCCAGCTCCACCGAGCGGGCCAGCTCGGTGGCGCCCATCGGCCCCAGCTTGGCCAGCCGCTTCAGTATCAGGAACTGGGTGAAGCGCAGGTCCAGCCCCTTGGTGGCGATCTCCGCCTCCATCGCGCGCACCAGTTCCGTGCGCACCAGTCCGAGCAGGATGCCGAGGCTCTCGCGGGAATCAGTGGCGGCGGCGTTGTTCATGGCCGCGCATTCTATTGCCGAAAATATATTTGTCAAGGCAAATATGTTCGCGTTGAATTTTGTCCCGGCAAGATCAACCCCGGCGCGGCTGACGGGCCTCCAGTTCGTCCCGCACCAGGTTGCGCAGTGCCTGGTCGCGGATCGCGAACAGCTCGAACACCCCCAGCGCCTGCAGCGTGGGCAGCACGGCGAGCAGCCGCGGCTCGGCTTCGCGGCGCACCGCCTCGGGTGTGGCCGGATCCAGCATCAGCTGCGCGTTGACGACGAAATCGGTGAGTGCATCGGCTTCGGTTGTTTCGGTAATGGCGGAAAGCAGCGACATGGCGGTCTCCTCGGTTCCATGGGGAAGGGACGTGGAAAGCAGTCGTAGCGTTACAGCGCAAGCGCGACCGGAACATCCGGTTCGTGTGGGCGGCGGGGGCTTGCCTGCGACAGGAGCGGCCGCGCGTTGCGCGCAGCCTTGTACGTGGGGTCCGCCAACCTTATCTCGACCTGTACCAGCCTGGGGAGGCAGCTGTCAGTGCTGGTACTCCCACCACCACTCCACGGTCCGCCATGCACACGTCGATGCAACGCACCGAGCTGAAGGCCTTCCTGCGCGCACGCCGCGCCGCGCTGGCACCGGAGGCGGCCGGCGTGCCACGCGGCACGCGCCGGCTCACGCCAGGCCTGCGCCGCGAGGAGGTCGCCGCGCTCGCCGGGGTCGGCGTGACCTGGTACACGTGGCTGGAACAGGGGCGCGCGATCAACGTGTCGGCGGCGGCGCTCGCGCGCATCGCCCACGCCTTGGCGCTGTCGCCCACCGACGAGGCCTACCTGTTTTCGCTGGCCGGCGTGGCGCGGCCGGAGCCGCCGCTGCCGCCGTTCGAGCTGGCGCCATCGGTACAGGTGCTGCTGGACCGCTACCAGGGCCCGGCCTTCGTGCTCGACCCGGTGTTCGACGTGCTGGCCTGGAACGCGCAGGCCAACTGGCTGTTCGGCTTCGATGCCCAGCGCGGCCCGTTCGCGCGCAACCATGTGTGGAACGCCTTCCTCAATCCCGAGCGGCGGCGCCTGTATCCGGACTTCGCGCCCAGCGCGCTGAACCTGCTGGGGATCTTCCGCATGAGCCAGGCCAGCCATCCCGACGATGCGCGCTTCGACACGCTGATCGCAGCACTGTCCGCCGCCAGCCCGGAGTTCGAGCAGCTGTGGATCCAGCAGCAGACCGCGCCGCTGAGCGCGCTGCGGCTGCCGCTGTTCCATCCCGAGCTGGGCGACTTCTGCGTGCATTCCACCCGGCTGCCGATCCGCGACGCCCAGGCGGACGGTGCCACCGCGTTCTTCTTCGTGCCCGCGGATGCCGCAGCGGAACAGGCCTTCGGGCGGTTGGGCGAGCTGGCGCGCGACGAGGCACTGGCATAAGCCAGCCTTATTGTCATCATCACTAAAACCGCCTTGGCTTATCGGCGGGCCGGGCCTAGCATGCGGCGACGCTCATCCGCGCCGCCACGAATCGCGAGGTCGCCATGCTCCGTCCGCTGCTTTCCGGTCTGCTCGTGCTCGGCCTGCTGCCCGCCGCCGCGATGGCCGGCGACAACCCGGCGCCCATCATCACTGCCGCCGGCGCGTTCCACCCGGTGCCGCACGCGGCGTTCATGCCTGACCGCAACGCCACCTACAAGGTGGTGTTCGCGATGAGCAGGCCCGGCGACAAGCCCGATCACGTCAATCCTGCGCTGGAGCGCGTGGCGCGCACGGTGAACCTGTACGCCGCCGCGGGCGTGCCGCTCGGCCACCTGAAGTTCGTCGCCATTGCCTACGGTCCGGCCACTCCGCTGGTGCTGGACGACGCCCATTACCGCGCGAAGTTCGGCGTGGCCAACCCCAACCTCGCCGCGATCGCGCAGCTGCGCAAGGCGGGCGTCACGGTGGCGGTGTGCGGGCAGGCGGTGGTCGAGAACCATTTCGAGGACGCCTGGGTGGCGAAGGACGTGGAAGTGGCACTGTCCGCGCTCACCACGATCACCGAACTGCAGCAGCAGGGCTATGCGCTGATGCCCCTGTAAGGGGCATCAGCCGGGCCATGGACGGCCCGACGTCGAACCGGCGCGGCACGCGCCGGTTCGAGCGGAGCCGAGTGCGGCCACGCCGGACTCGGCGAGCTTGAAATGCGCAGGACGCGCATTTCAAGCATCAGGCACGCGCTCTCGCTCTGCTGTTGCTATGGGGGAAATGCCGATGAAACACAAGTACACGTGGCTCGCCGCCATCGCGCTCGGCGCGCTCGGCGCCACCGCCCAGGCCGCCACCCAAGCCAAACCCGACTATCTCCCGCCCTGGAACCCGCCGCCGCAAGGCCTGCAGTTCAGCGCGCCGCCGTTCGACGCGATCGCCGACCTGCACGGCGACGTGGTCGATCCGCAGCTCACGGTGTTCTTCGCCGGCAACCAGTTCATGGTGGTGCACGACCTGGTCGCGGCGTTCAGGCAGGCACACCCTGCGTACCAGCGCGTGTTCGTGGAAACCCTGCCGCCCGGCATCCTCGCCAAGCAGATCGAGAGCGGCTCGCTGGTGATGGGCAACCTGCGCCTCGCGCTGAGGCCGGACATCTACACCGCCGGCAAGGCCGCGGTCGAGCGCCTGCAAGCGCAGCACGACTGGTTCGCCGCCACCGCCGACTACGCACGCAACCCGCTGGCGATCCTGGTGGCGAAGGGCAACCCGAAACACATCCAGGGCCTGAAGGATCTCGGCCGCCCCGACGTGCGCGTGAGCATGCCCAACCCGGCGTGGGAAGGCATCGCGAAGCAGATCGAGGCCGGCTACCGCAAGGCCGGCGGCGACGCGCTGGACCGCGCGGTCATGGTCACCAAGGTGCAGGACGGCAGCACCTTCCTCACCACCATCCACCATCGGCAGTCGCCGCTGCGCGTGCTGCAGGGCGAGTCGGACGCGGCGCCGGTGTGGTCCACCGAGGCGTACTTCCAGCAGCAGATCCTGCATCACCCGGTGGAAACCGTGGCGATCCCCGGGGCGCAGAATGCGATTGCCACCTATACCGCCGCGCGCCTGAAGGCCGCGCCGCACCCGCAGGCGGCGAAGGATTTCCTCGCCTTCATGCAGAGCCCGGCCGCACAGGCGATCTACCGCAAGTACGGCTTCCGGTCGCCGGAATAAGGAGCGGGTCATGCTGCGCATCCTCGGGTTTCTCGCCCTGCTGGTTCCGCTCGCCGCCGGCGCCGCGGATGCCGCGGCCATGGCCCGGCAGGGCAACGGCAAGGGCGCCGCGCCCTGCATGGCCTGCCATGGCGTCGACGGCGGCGGCATGGAGGCGAACGGCTATCCGCGGCTCGCGGGCCTCGATGCGGCCTATCTCCGGCACCAGCTCGACGACTTCGCCAACGGCACGCGCACCAACCCGGCGATGCAGCCGAACGCCAGTGCGCTCAGCGAGGACGAGCGCGCGGCCTTGGCGAAGTACTACAGCGCGATGCCGCTGCCGGCGCGCTTCGCCAAGCCGGCCGCGGCACCGGACGCCAGGGGCGAACGGCTGGCCGAGCGCGGCGACTGGAACCGCGGGCTGCCCGGCTGCGTGCAGTGCCACGGTCCCGGTGGCGTGGGCGTGGGCGCGAACTTCCCGCCACTGGCCGGGCAGCCCGCCGCCTACCTCACGGCGCAGCTCACGGCCTGGCAGCAGGGCACGCGCCGCAACGATCCGCTTCAGCTGATGCAGCACGTCGCGAAGCAGCTCACGCCGCAGGAGATCCAGGCCGTGGCCGGCTGGTTCGTCGCGCAGCCGCTGCCGGCCAAGGGGGACACGCCATGAAGCCGTTGCCGCTCGTGTGGTTCGGCGCGCTGGCGCTCGCCGCATGCTCGCAGTCGACGCCGGAAACACCGGCTGCCGCGAAGCCCGCGCCAGCGCCCGCGGCCAGCGCCGCGAAAACCGCCGGCGTCGCCGCCAGGGCCAAGGCACGCCCCGCATTCACGCCGCCCGCCGAAGCCGACCTTCCCGCCGGCCCGCTGGGCGAGGAGATCCGCCTCGGCCGCGCGATCTTCACCGACACGCCGGAACACGCCCGCGACTACGTGGGCAACGGCCTCAGCTGCAGCAACTGCCACCTCGACGCCGGCCGGCTGGCGAACTCCGCGCCGCTGTGGGGCGCCTGGGGCATGTATCCGCAGTACCGCAAGAAGAACGGCCACGTGAACAGTTTCGGCGAGCGCCTGCAGGGCTGCTTCCGCTTCAGCATGAACGGCAAGGCGCCACCGCTGGACAGCGACGTGATCGTGGCGCTGGAAAGCTATGCGTGGTGGATGAGCAAGGGCGCGCCGAACGGGGTGAAGCTGGCCGGCGCGGGCTATCCCAAGGAAAACTTCAAACCGCCGCAGCCGCCCGACTACGCGCGCGGCGCCGCGGTGTACGCGAAGGATTGCGCGCTGTGCCACGGCGCCGACGGGCAGGGCCAGCAGGTGGCCGGACGCAACGTGTTCCCGCCGCTGTGGGGGCCGCAGTCCTTCAACTGGGGCGCGGGCATGCACCAGCTCGACAACGCCGCCGCCTTCATCAAGGCGAACATGCCGCTCAGCCGCGGCGGCACGCTGAGCGACCAGGACGCCTGGGACGTGGCGATGTACATGGATGCCCACGAGCGCCCGCAGGACCCGCGCTACGCCGGCGACGTGGCCGCCACGCGCGTGAGGTACCACGACACGGCCATGTCGCTGTACGGCACCGTGGTGAACGGCCACCTGCTCGGCAGCGGGGCGGCGAAATGAGCACGCCCGCGCATCGCCTCACGCCGGCATTCGGCGTGGCCGGGCAACTCGACGCGGACGACATCGCCGCACTGGCCGCGCAGGGCTGGCGCAGCCTGGTCTGCAATCGCCCCGACGGCGAAACGGCGGACCAGCCGGCCAGCGCCGAGCTCGTACAGGCCGCGGCGAGGCATGGCCTCGCGTGGCGTCACATCCCCGTCGTCTCCGGGCAATGGCGCGAGGCCGATGTCGCCGCGTTCGCCGCGGCGTTGCGCACGCTGCCCGCGCCGCTGCTGGCGTTCTGCCGTACCGGCACGCGCTCGATCCACCTGTGGGCGCTGGCGATGGCGGGCACGCTGGATGCCGAAAGCATCCGGCGCATCGCCGCCGATGCCGGCTACGCGTTGCACCCCGCGGTGCTGCATCGCGCACCGGACGCGTCGCCCTGATGCTGGCCGCCGACCTGCTGGCGCTGGCCTGCGGCTCGCTGGTCGGCTTCTCGCTGGCGCTGATCGGCGGCGGCGGTTCCATCCTGGCCACGCCGATGCTGCTGTACGTGGTGGGCCTGCACGACCCGCACCTCGCCATCGGCACCAGTGCGGTGGCGGTGGCCGCCAACGCCTTCGTCAACCTCGTGCCGCACGCGCGCGCCGGCCACGTGCGCTGGCCCGCCGCGCTGGTGTTCGCCGCATGCGGCGTGCTGGGTGCGTTATCCGGTTCCACGCTGGGCAAGCGCATGGACGGCCACCACC
Organism: Rhodanobacter geophilus; assembly: GCF_040812275.1. Lineage (NCBI taxonomy): Bacteria > Pseudomonadati > Pseudomonadota > Gammaproteobacteria > Lysobacterales > Rhodanobacteraceae > Rhodanobacter > Rhodanobacter geophilus. The sequence continues at coordinate 472,792 of NZ_JBFOHL010000001.1, forward strand.
TGCTCGCGCTGTTCGCCGTGCTGATGCTGGCGGTGGCGGCGCTGATGCTGCGCGGCCGGCGCAATGGTGCGGAGAGCAGCTACCCGAAGCCGCGGCTGTTCCCGCGCCTCGGCGCCACCGGCTTCGGCGCCGGCGCGCTGGCCGGCTTCTTCGGCATCGGCGGCGGCTTCCTGATCGTGCCGGGCCTGATCTTCGCCAGTGGCATGGAGATCATCGCCGCCATCGGCAGCTCGCTGGTGGCGGTGGGCGCGTTCGCCTCCACCACCGCGATCAACTACGCCGCCTCCGGCCTGGTCGAGTGGCGCGTGGCCGCGCTGTTCGTCGCCGCCGGCATTGCCGGCGGCCGGCTCGGCGCCCGCCTGGCACGGCGGCTGGCGCGCACCCGCGGCGCGCTCAACCTGGTATTCGCGTTCGCCGTGATCGCGGTGGCGGTGTACATGCTGGTGCGCAATCTGGGGCTTGATGCTGGGGCTGGAGCATCATGATCGAACCAGGACGAGGCCCGGTTCGGCCGGATCAGCGACGTGCGTCGGTGCTGGGCTCCCAAGCTGATACGGCCGCTCTGCCAGGCCATGCTTACCCACGAATACACCTACGCCTACGCCGCGGTGGACGTGGCACATGGCGTGCTGGACACCTTGATCCTTCCGCACGTCAACACGAACTGTATGCAGGTGTTCCTCGACGAGGTGGCCTGACGCCATGCGGGCGAACAGATCGTGATGGTGCTCGATGGTGCCGGCTGGCATCACAGCAACGCCTTGTGTGTGCCGGCGAACATGCACTTGCTTACGTTGCCGCCATACGCGCCCGAGCTCAATCCGGTCGAACATCTATGGGACGAGCTACGCGAGAAATATTTCCACAACCGGGTATTCGGCAGTCTCGACGCGCTTGCGGATCACTTGCTCGCATCCCTGCGTGCCACCGAACATGCCACAGAAAAGGTACGCTCCATCGTTGCCTAGGGATGCCCTGATCTATTCAACATGAAACGGACGTCCATACGTTCGCTCTTGAATCCACGTTCGGACGGAAAAATAGTTGGATCACTCGTAAAACGAGGCCGTTGAGCGGTGAGTGCGCGACCCGTTGGGC